>NZ_UFWZ01000002.1 GCF_900461105.1 Clostridium putrefaciens
ACCTGAAGATACTAGTAATAATCTAGACTATTACAATGGATCTGTTTTTGGTTTAGGTGTGCATATATTAGACCAAGTAGTTTCCTTATTTGGTAGACCTGAAAGGTGTTTTATGATGTTAAATCCATAAGAAACCCCTCTAATGCTGATGACTATTATGAGATACAATTGTTTTATAATACTTTCAAGGTTAAGTTAAAAACTAGTCATTTAGTAAAGCTTCCTTATTATAGGTTCACTATTCATGGTAAAAGAGGAAGCTTTATAAAAAGGTCAATAGATAGGCAAGAAGAATTCCTAAAAAAAGGTATCCTGCCTGAAACGAAAGGCTTCGGATTGGATACACCAAATGATTATGGGCTTATGAATTATATTAGCACCACCGGGGAAGAAATAACTAAGTTTATTGAAACTCCTATTGGAGATTATGGAAGGGTTTATGATAACATTTATTCAGCTATAATGTACCATAAGCCAAAACTAGTTAATGATGATGAATTATTAACAGTTATAGAAATTTTAGAAAAAGCTTTTAAGGGTGATAACCCAAAGATTATAACCCTTTAATCTTTTATATATTTATATTTTATATCTTTATATTTATATTTTTATATTTTTATATTTTTATAAAATAAAATATACATTAACCAAAGTACATCTCTAATTATATTACATTCTACTTAACAATAACCTTTGATCCAATAGGTACATTATCATATACCCATTTAGATTCATCAACTTTTAATCTTATGCAACCATGAGAGGCTGGTTTCCCTAAAGTAGTATCTACTATCTTTTTCTGTTCTTTATCAAAAGGTACAGAGTGAAAAAGATAGTTTCCCTTAAATCCTACCCAGTACTTACCTCCTTGATCGTACTTATCAGTATAAAACCAATCTCCCTTATTTTGTACAGTAAAGGTTCCTTTAGGTGTTTCCTTCCCATTTACGCCTGTAGAGCATAAAAATTCTTTTGTAAGAGACCATTTATTTTTACTACCCTTATATACGTAGGTCTTTTGATCTTTTATATTTACAATAATTAAATAATTAGTACCACTTGCTATATCAAAGGAATTTATATTTTGCTTTGCCGAAACTTCCTGTTTATTAAATACAGCTTGAACTTCTTCCTTCTGTTTTCGTGAAAGATACTTACCTTTTTCACCTTCATACTCTTTAACCTTATCTATAAGTTCTTTATCTTCTTTAAGTAAAGAGAGGTTATCTTCAATTAAAGATATAGCTTTAGAGTAATACTTATCCTTTGCAAGCTTATCTGCTTTATCTAAAGTATCTTCTTTTATTTTTGAGTAACAGTTTATCTTCATATCTAAAACTTCTAGATATTCAGGGTAAATTGGTGTTATTTCATTAAGCCCTTTCATTGCTGATACATAATCCTTATCATTGAATAGTTTATACGCCTTTTCAAATACATCTCTTGAACTAGAAATCATAGGCATAGAATCTTTTATTTCTGTAATTTTAGAATTAACTACATCATATCTTTCAATTTCCCTTAATGTATATAATATATATTCTCTTGAGATTTCACTAATTTCATTATTATTTTCATTTTCATTAATCTCTAATTGTTCTATACAATTTAAGAAATAAGTATTTAAATCCTTCTTAATCTTAATCTTTTTTATAATATTAAAGTTCCCTTTATTTAAAATAATTGAATTCGCTTTTATGTAATCCCCATTATCAAAGCATTCCTTAAATGTTGATAAATCCTTACTATAAAGTTTTAAGCAAAGAGCAGCATATGACAAAATAATTAAAGTTGAAATAATTATAATTAAATTTCTAATTAATCTTCTGTTATTAAAATATTTAAGCATCTGTTTTCTCCTTTCTTAACTTTGTATTAAGCCATTAATTCATCTTTTAATTATTGACACAATTGTAGGAATCTAATCACCTATATGTTTCAATAAAATGGGAGCACCCCTTCAGTTCTGACACTAAATGTCAGTACCTTAGAGGTGCTCCCAATATATTCCATTCAATATATTCCATCAAGTTATAATTTTATAAAAGTCCACTAGATCCAAATCCACCTTGTCCTCTTTCACTGTCTGTAGTTAATTCGTCTATCTCTTCCACATTCACTAATACCGTAGGCTTTATTACCATTTGGGCTATTTTCATAGCCTTTTCTACCTTAAATACTTCTTTGCCATGATTAATTAAGATTATGCATATTTCCCCTCTATATCCTTCATCAATAGTTCCTGGGTATTTAGTACTGTTATCCCATTCTTTAAAGCAAGTCCACTTCTTGGTCTAATATCTTCCTTAGAATTTTAGGAAGTGGACTTGCTTTAAAGAATGGGATAACAGTACTAAATACCCCAGGAACTATTGATGAAGGATATAGAGGGGAAATATGCATAATCTTAATTAATCATGGCAAAGAAGTATTTAAGGTAGAAAAGGCTATGAAAATAGCCCAAATGGTAATAAAGCCTACGGTATTAGTGAATGTGGAAGAGATAGACGAATTAACTACAGACAGTGAAAGAGGACAAGGTGGATTTGGATCTAGTGGACTTTTATAAATTATAACTTGATGGAATAATTGAATGGAATATATTGGGAGCACCTCTAAGGTACTGACATTTAGTGTCAGAACTGAAGGGGTGCTCCCATTTTATTGAAACATATAGGTGATTAGATTCCTACAATTGTGTCAATAATTAAAAGATGAATTAATGGCTTAATACAAAGTTAAGAAAGGAGAAAACAGATGCTTAAATATTTTAATAACAGAAGATTAATTAGAAATTTAATTATAATTATTTCAACTTTAATTATTTTGTCATATGCTGCTCTTTGCTTAAAACTTTATAGTAAGGATTTATCAACATTTAAGGAATGCTTTGATAATGGGGATTACATAAAAGCGAATTCAATTATTTTAAATAAAGGGAACTTTAATATTATAAAAAAGATTAAGATTAAGAAGGATTTAAATACTTATTTCTTAAATTGTATAGAACAATTAGAGATTAATGAAAATGAAAATAATAATGAAATTAGTGAAATCTCAAGAGAATATATATTATATACATTAAGGGAAATTGAAAGATATGATGTAGTTAATTCTAAAATTACAGAAATAAAAGATTCTATGCCTATGATTTCTAGTTCAAGAGATGTATTTGAAAAGGCGTATAAACTATTCAATGATAAGGATTATGTATCAGCAATGAAAGGGCTTAATGAATAACAACAATTTACCCTGAATATCTAGAAGTTTTAGATATGAAGATAAACTGTTACTCAAAAATAAAAGAAGATACTTTAGATAAAGCAGATAAGCTTGCAAAGGATAAGTATTACTCTAAAGCTATATCTTTAATTGAAGATAACCTCTCTTTACTTAAAGAAGATAAAGAACTTATAGATAAGGTTAAAGAGTATGAAGGTGAAAAAGGTAGTATCTTTCACGAAAACAGAAGGAAGAAGTTCAAGCTGTATTTAATAAACAGGAAGTTTCGGCAAAGCAAAATATAAATTCCTTTGATATAGCAAGTGGTACTAATTATTTAATTATTGTAAATATAAAAGATCAAAAGACCTACGTATATAAGGGTAGTAAAAATAAATGTCTCTTACAAAAGAATTTTTATGCTCTACAGGCGTAAATGGGAAGGAAACACCTAAAGGAACCTTTACTGTACAAAATAAGGGAGATTGGTTTTATACTGATAAGTACGATCAAGGAGGTAAGTACTGGGTAGGATTTAAGGGAAACTATCTTTTTCACTCTGTACCTTTTGATAAAGAACAGAAAAAGATAGTAGATACTACTTTAGGGAAACCAGCCTCTCATGGTTGCATAAGATTAAAAGTTGATGAATCTAAATGGGTATATGATAATGTACCTATTGGATCAAAGGTTATTGTTAAGTAGAATGTAATATAATTAGAGATGTACTTTGGTTAATGTATATTTATTTTATAAAAATATAAAAATAAAAATATAAATATAAAGATATAAAAATATAAATATATAAAAGATTAAAGGGTTATAATCTTTGGGTTATCACCCTTAAAAGCTTTTTCTAAAATTTCTATAACTGTTAATAATTCATCATCATTAACTAGTTTTGGCTTATGGTACATTATAGCTGAATAAATGTTATCATAAACCCTTCCATAATCTCCAATAGGAGTTTCAATAAACTTAGTTATTTCTTCCCCGGTTGGTGCTAATATAATTCATAAGCCCATAATCATTTGGTGTATCCAATCCGAAGCCTTTTCGTTTCAGGCAGGATACCTTTTTTTAGGAATTCTTCTTGCCTATCTATTGACCTTTTTATAAAGCTTCCTCTTTTACCATGAATAGTGAACCTATAATAAGGAAGCTTTACTAAATGACTAGTTTTTAACTTAACCTTGAAAGTATTATAAAACAATTGTATCTCATAATAGTCATCAGCATTAGAGGGGTTTCTTATGGATTTAACATCATAAAACACCTTTTCAGGTCTACCAAATAAGGAAACTACTTGGTCTAATATATGCACACCTAAACCAAAAACAGATCCATTGTAATAGTCTAGATTATTACTAGTA
>NZ_UFWZ01000003.1 GCF_900461105.1 Clostridium putrefaciens
CTTGATGTAGCTAATGCATCAATGTATGATGGACCAACAGCAGCAGCAGAAGCAGCAATATTATCATCTGTGTCAACTAGAAGAAAAAAGGTATTAGTATCTAAAACAGTGAATCCTGAAACAAGAAAGGTTTTAGAGACCTACTTAAAGTTTAGAGATGTAGAATATGTTGAAATAGAAGAGAAAGACGGTACTACAAATATAGAAAGCTTAAAAGGTATTATGGACAAAGACACAGCAGGAGTATTAATTCAAAGTCCTAATTTCTTTGGAATAATAGAAGATGTTAGCGAGGCTGAAAAAATAATACATGATAATAAATCACTTTTCATAATGAGTGTAGATCCAATTTCACTTGGTATACTTAAAAGCCCAGGAAAACTAGGGGCGGATATTGCAGTGGGAGAAGGACAAGCACTAGGACAAAACATAAACTTCGGAGGACCTTGCGTAGGATTCATGACAGCAACTTCTAAGCTTATGAGAAAATTACCAGGAAGAATAGTTGGACAAACTGAAGATGTAGATGGAAAAAGAGGTTTTGTATTAACTCTTCAAGCAAGAGAGCAACATATAAGACGTGAAAAGGCAACTTCAAATATATGTTCAGATCAGACATTAAATGCTATATCAGCAGCTATTTATATGTCCACACTTGGAAAGCAAGGAATTAAAGAGGTGGCAGAACAGTGTATAAAGAAATCTCATTATGCTTATAACAAGTTAATTGAATCTGGGAAGGTAAAACCTTTATTTAAAGATAAACCTTTCTTTAAAGAATTTGCAGTAGTTTTAGATAAAGATGTAGATAAAGCTAATGAGGGTCTTGAAGATAAAGGCATATTATATAAAAGGTGTTATTATATTACTGTTGGGTATACATCTAACAATACTAGGCTCCTTGGTCAAGCGGTCAAGACACCACCCTCTCACGGTGGAATCAGGGGTTCGATTCCCCTAGGAGTCACCAAATTCTGAAATATAAAGGTTTGAAGAAATTCAAATCTTTATATTTTTTTGTTTTCTCAAAGGTTTCTACGCCCGGAAAACAATATTTTCTTTAGAATGTAATAGGCAAATAAAATATTTGATTTTTCAATAATAGTATTTTATCCCTTTTCAATTTTAGCTAAAGTAAGTATAATAGCATTGTACTTAAAATATATAAATAATGTAGTGAAGGTGAATTATGGGAAAGTTAATATTGGCAGAAAAGCCTTCTGTAGCTAGAAATATAGCAGAAGCACTAGGATGTAAAACTAAAAAAGATGGATATATTGAAGGTCCAGGATATGTAATAACTTGGGCCTTTGGTCATTTATTGACCTTGTATGATGGCAAGGATTATGATGAAAAGTTAGCTTTATGGGATTTTGATTACTTTCCGTATATACCAGGTGAGTTCAAGTATAAAATTAAAAATGACAGTAAAAATAAAAAGGTAGTTGATAAAGGGGCAAAAAAGCAATTAGATATTATAAGCAGCCTTATAAATAGAAAAGATATAGAAGAAATTATAACAGCTACAGATTTTGATAGGGAGGGAGAGCTTATTGCTCTTCTTATATTTAAATACTTAAATGTAAAAAAGCCTATACAGAGGATATTAATTAACGAATGGACGCCAGAAGAGGTTAATAAAGGATTGAACAACTTAAAGACAAATGCTCAAATGAGTACCCTCCAAGATGCTGGACTTAGTAGGCAACTAGCAGACTGGGTTATAGGTATAAACTTCACTGCTGTTGCTACAATGAAGTATACAAGGGGAAGAGGTAACTTACTTAATATTGGAAGAGTACTTATGCCAACACTTAAGTTAATCTATGATAGGGAATTAGAAATAAAGAACTTTAAACCAGAAGCTTTTAATGAATTATTTTACTACCTTCGAAAATCAATTTGGAAAGTATAAAGGAAAGTTTTTTCACGGAAGCAAGGATAAGTTTACAAATAAGGAAAGTGTTATTAGATTAAAAGATGAGGTTGAGGGAAAGCCTGGTGTAATAAAGAGCAAAAAAGTTGAGATAAAAAATGAATATCCACAAGCACTATTTAACTTAAGTAATTTGCAAGGATTTGTTACTAGTAAATTCAATGGATGGACGGCTGATAAGGTGTTAAAGGTAGCACAAAGTTTATATGAAAAAAAATACAT
>NZ_UFWZ01000004.1 GCF_900461105.1 Clostridium putrefaciens
CAAATAAATCTTCTGCTTCAAAATTAATTTTTTTTCCTTCTTCATTTAGAGCGCTTACCTTTATACGCTTTGGTCTTTCAACGTCACCTTGCTCCTCTGGCAAACTTAAGCAACCCTCTGTATCTACATATAATCCTTCTTTTGAAATTATTTCAGGATTGATTAATGCTATAGGACCGTCTCCAATATCCACTACTACAACTCTTTTTAATATCCCAACCTGTGGAGCCGCAAGACCTACACCATCTTCATAATACATAGTTTGAAACATGTCTTTAATTAAAACCTTTATTCTATCGTTAACCACCTCTACAGGTTTGCTTTTTTTTCTTAGGATTGGATCTTTATAAGTTCTAATATTTCTTAATGCCATAAAAATTCTTCCTTTCTATATTAAAATAATAATCTAAATTATATTATATTAGACTACTAGGGTTAATATCAATACTTAATCTTATATCTTTATAATAACTTTTAGTACTGACATATAAAAAGTCTTTTATTTCCTTTGCTAATTGGTCATTTATTTCACCTTTTATTATTATTTGCCATCTATATAATTCTTTAATCTTGCTTATCATACAAGGACAAGGTCCTAGTATTACTATTTTATCATTATATTGTAGCTTATTCTTTAAATTAATGCTAATATCTTGTATACATTTATTAATAATTCTTCATTTTTAGAGCTCATATTTATAAGCAAGATTTCTGAAAAAGGTGGGTAATTCATACTCTTTCTAATAGATAACTCTTCTTTATAAAAACTACTATAATTATATTCCTTTGCAGCTTTTATACTATAACTATCAGGTATGTAGGTTTGAACTACTACATCCCCTATGGTTTTACCTCTTCCAGCTCTACCAGAAACTTGTGTTATAAGTTGAAATGTTCTTTCAGATGCCCTATAATCAGGTAAATTTAAGGATAGATCTGCTGCCAAAACACCTACAAGAGAAACATTTGGAAAATCTAATCCTTTAGCAACCATTTGAGTACCAATTAAAATATCTGCTTCACCCTTTTTAAAGGAGTTATATATCTTCTCATACGAATCCTTCCTTCTTGTGGTATCTAAATCCATCCGTAAAATCTTAGCATCTTTAAAGTATTTTTTCACTTCTGTTTCTACTTTTTCAGTACCTACACCAAAATACTTTACATATTTGCTATTACAAACAGGGCAAATGTTGGTAGCCCTAGATCTTTTTCCACAATAATGACAGGATAAATAGTTGCCTGAAAAATGGTAAGTCATTGATATATCACATTTATCACATTTGAATACGTATCCGCATTTTCTGCAAGATACAAAAGTAGAGAACCCTCTTCTATTTAAAAACAAAATTATTTGTTCTTTTTTTTCTAAGGCATCTTTCATTTTACTATATAATAAACTACTAAAAATAGATCTGTTATCATTTTCCAGTTCTTCTCTCATGTCAATAACTTGTATTACTGGCATAAATGCATCATCTATTCTCTTTCCATATTTAGTAATTCTATTTCTCTAGTTTCAGCTTTGTAATAGGATTCTATACTTGGTGTTGCAGTTCCTAAAATTACCCTACACCCTTCTAGTTTACTCCTATATTTAGCAATTTCTCTAGCATCATATTTAGGGTTACTATCAGACTTATAACTAGCCTCATGCTCTTCATCAATTATTATAATACCTAAATCCTTAAAAGGCAAAAATACAGCAGATCTTGCTCCTACAGCTAATTTAGCTTTTCCTTCTTTAACTCTAAACCATTCATCAAATCTTTCTCCATCAGAAAGTTTACTATGAAATACAGCAACATCTTTACCAAATCTTCCTTTAAATCTTTCTATCATCTGTGGAGTTAGTGCCAATTTCCGGTACCAAGACTATGGAAGACTTACCTTCTCTTATGCAATCTTCTACCAAGTTCATATACACTTCAGTCTTACCACTTCCAGTTACCCCATGAATAAGAAATATCTTTTTATCTGAATTTAAAATTTTATCAATAACATATCTTTGTTCTGCATTAGGTGTCCTTTTTTCAATAATTTCAAATCCTAACAATACAAAGGTATTGTTTAGGAATCTGAACATTATATGAAAAAAGGACACCTAATGCAGAACAAAGATATGTTATTGATAAAATTTTAAATTCAGATAAAAAGATATTTCTTATTCATGGGGTAACTGGAAGTGGTAAGACTGAAGTGTATATGAACTTGGTAGAAGATTGCATAAGAGAAGGTAAGTCTTCCATAGTCTTGGTACCGGAAATTGCACTAACTCCACAGATGATAGAAAGATTTAAAGGAAGATTTGGTAAAGATGTTGCTGTATTTCATAGTAAACTTTCTGATGGAGAAAGATTTGATGAATGGTTTAGAGTTAAAGAAGGAAAAGCTAAATTAGCTGTAGGAGCAAGATCTGCTGTATTTTTGCCTTTTAAGGATTTAGGTATTATAATAATTGATGAAGAGCATGAGGCTAGTTATAAGTCTGATAGTAACCCTAAATATGATGCTAGAGAAATTGCTAAATATAGGAGTAAACTAGAAGGGTGTAGGGTAATTTTAGGAACTGCAACACCAAGTATAGAATCCTATTACAAAGCTGAAACTAGAGAAATAGAATTACTAAATATGGAAAAGAGAATAGATGATGCATTTATGCCAGTAATACAAGTTATTGACATGAGAGAAGAACTGGAAAATGATAACAGATCTATTTTTAGTAGTTTATTATATAGTAAAATGAAAGATGCCTTAGAAAAAAAAGAACAAATAATTTTGTTTTTAAATAGAAGAGGGTTCTCTACTTTTGTATCTTGCAGAAAATGCGGATACGTATTCAAATGTGATAAATGTGATATATCAATGACTTACCATTTTTCAGGCAACTATTTATCCTGTCATTATTGTGGAAAAAGATCTAGGGCTACCAACATTTGCCCTGTTTGTAATAGCAAATATGTAAAGTATTTTGGTGTAGGTACTGAAAAAGTAGAAACAGAAGTGAAAAAATACTTTAAAGATGCTAAGATTTTACGGATGGATTTAGATACCACAAGAAGGAAGGATTCGTATGAGAAGATATATAACTCCTTTAAAAAGGGTGAAGCAGATATTTTAATTGGTACTCAAATGGTTGCTAAAGGATTAGATTTTCCAAATGTTTCTCTTGTAGGTGTTTTGGCAGCAGATCTATCCTTAAATTTACCTGATTATAGGGCATCTGAAAGAACATTTCAACTTATAACACAAGTTTCTGGTAGAGCTGGAAGAGGTAAAACCATAGGGGATGTAGTAGTTCAAACCTACATACCTGATAGTTATAGTATAAAAGCTGCAAAGGAATATAATTATAGTAGTTTTTATAAAGAAGAGTTATCTATTAGAAAGAGTATGAATTACCCACCTTTTTCAGAAATCTTGCTTATAAATATGAGCTCTAAAAATGAAGAATTATTAATAAATGTATACAAGATATTAGCATTAATTTAAAGAATAAGCTACAATATAATGATAAAATAGTAATACTAGGACCTTGTCCTTGTATGATAAGCAAGATTAAAGAATTATATAGATGGCAAATAATAATAAAAGGTGAAATAAATGACCAATTAGCAAAGGAAATAAAAGACTTTTTATATGTCAGTACTAAAAGTTATTATAAAGATATAAGATTAAGTATTGATATTAACCCTAGTAGTCTAATATAATATAATTTAGATTATTATTTTAATATAGAAAGGAAGAATTTTTTATGGCATTAAGAATATTAGAACTTATAAAGATCCAATCCTAAGAAAAAAAAGCAAACCTGTAGAGGTGGTTAACGATAGAATAAAGGTTTTAATTAAGACATGTTTCAAACTATGTATTATGAAGATGGTGTAGGTCTTGCGGCTCCACAGGTTGGGATATTAAAAAGAGTTGTAGTAGTGGATATTGGAGACGGTCCTATAGCATTAATCAATCCTGAAATAATTTCAAAAGAAGGATTATATGTAGATACAGAGGGTTGCTTAAGTTTGCCAGAGGAGCAAGGTGACGTTGAAAGACCAAAGCGTATAAAGGTAAGCGCTCTAAATGAAGAAGGAAAAAAAATTAATTTTGAAGCAGAAGATTT
>NZ_UFWZ01000005.1 GCF_900461105.1 Clostridium putrefaciens
TCTTTTCCTTAATCTGAACTAGTGCCTATAATAGCCGTTATTCTTCTTCTATATAGCTTTGTGGCTTCTTCACAACATACCTTACCTTGCAAGCTAACTACTGGTATATTATGCTTAGTGCTTGTTTTAGACACCCAAACTCGAGTCTTTCCAAAAATGGTTTTTGATTCTTGCTTACCCTTCAACAGAATACATAAGTCTGCCCTTCCACCTTTTTCTTCTACAGGTAAATGTTTATAACTAATCCACGACCCTTTACAAGCCTCGCACTAAATAAATGCCATAAAGCACGCGCAAGCCCCACCTCAGCACCTGAGCCTGCCACTTGACCTATATCTTTATTAAGTAAACTTTTAATTATATTTGCATAATGAGTAAGGCTATTGTCAAAGTGCTCCACCATATCTTTTGTGCTCCCGTTTTGTGGCCCAAATATATAAGATGCCCTTTAAGGTCCTATTAATGGATTTTAAAACATCCACCAACTGTCTACTGTAAACATATTTAGTCTAGGATCTAATCCCTTAAATCTAGTATTTTTTAGATTTATGAGATGTCACCTCCCATAATGAATCGATGTGAAGTCTTTTATCTAAAGTCTTGCCCTAAAGCCTTGGAACCTACCTGCACCAACCATCATTGTTGCAGCTTCCCTATACCTATAACTTATTAATAGCAGCCCTTGTCAAGAGGCAGCTTTATAAGCTGTCTTACACTGAGTCTGTTGGTATAAAGCGGATTACGCTCTTCTTTTTTAACACATTGAGTACCACTTGCACTTCATCTGACTAAACAGTCAGTCTCCCATTCTCAAGTACTTGCGAAATTCTCCTTTAACATATCGCAAAGAGGATCCTTGACATCTATTTCATACAAATAATCCTTTGCCCAGTCTATAAGTGACTGTACTGTCCCTCCCTCCATCCTGCACATAGCGTACAGGTTTTACTCTGCATCAGGCATAAACCTTTAATACTCCTCTTCCATTGCCTTAGCTACACTTTTTGGCGCTTGCTCATCTTTAAATGAAATCTGGCTAGAAACAAATTTATAACCAATCACGCCTTTCTAATAGTTATTTAAGTATCTTTCTAAGATAATTAATATTTTAGTACATAAACAATTCTTTTATTATACTTAAATTTAAAGTAGCCAAAATATGATAGTCTACCGAATTGTCATTAAGTGCCTACTACAGATAATAATGGATAGTTTTTAAAGCCTTTTTCACATATCATAAACACACTACACCAGCTCTGAATGAAAAAGCTTCCCGTGTGAAGATGATCAGGTACAGTAGCCCTGAATCGTATCATAGCCGCTCTGATGCTTGGTGCTGATACAGTGCAAAGTATAGTTGGCCGAAAACCCCTGACACCAACAGCAGTTCCAGAAGTAGTTGATGCGTTGCTCCTGACACTTAATAAACCAGACTACGTGGCTTATAAAAGACTGGAAAGACATAAGTTTGTAATCATCTACATATTACATCTTTTAATTCCTGGTTAGCTATTATCCCTGCTATAGTAACCTGTCCTATAAGTAATATAGCAACTCCACTCATTTACTTATATCCCAAAATAGAATATTTATTTAAATTCTTTATTTTACCCATACAAAGCTCTAAAAGCCTCCCTCCAACAGGTTCATAAAAGGTAGGATTCTATTTAATTTTAAAATGGTCCATTAGTGAAAGTAATATTTATAGACTACAAGTCCTGGATATAGGCCGCTATAAACTTGCTTATGCTTCAGAATGAGTTTCAATCTCTTTAATTAATTATTATGACCCTTTATTTATAAGTCTTTTAGAAATTATACGGTTAAACTTTAACTCACTCCAAATACAGCGGGTATAATCCCAGCTGCCATAACTGATGTTAATGGTATCTTAAAAGTATCTGCCGCTGCTATAGCATTAGGATTTGGAGACATTATATTTCCAGCCTTCCTCCACCTATCATGGCATAATATAGATGTTCTACTAAGCTTTGCTTTATTTGCAATAGCAATTGCTATTGGAGCTACAGTTATTACTGCAACATCTATAAATACCCCTACACAAGTAAGTACTAATGTTGCAAGTGTCAATGCTATCAGTGAATTTGATTCGCCTATCTTATCTACTATAGTTTCTGCTATTTTAGCTGCCGCTCCAGATTCTATAAGTACACCTGCTAAAACGCCTGCTGTCAAAATCCTAAGTATGGCTGCATTATTCCCTTTGCTCCATCTATCATAAGTGTTACAGTTCCAGTAAGTCCAGCTCCTCCTACAATTCCACCTACTAATGCCCCTAAAATAAGACCATAGGCTGGATGAACCTTTTTAATTATAAGTACAATAGCCAAAGCTAATGCTACTATTGCACCTAGTGCTGTTACTCCCATAGATATACCCCCTATTTTTTATATGTTTAATATCGATACATCAATTGTAACCCTTTGCATTCCATAAATCATCGTCATATTGTTAAAATTACAGCATATATTATAGTGCATTCGCCCTATATATATCTAATTATTAATTTAAGTGATGTCCTAAATCTTGGATTTAGCTTGCGGAACTTACTCCTACCTATAGTAGCGAAGTAGGAGCTTGCTTTAGTTTATGATAATATTATTTGCCTCCTTACAACCTAACTTATAAATTGTATAAGCACTAAATAACTGAAACAGTTCTAAATAATTCTTAGTATTTTTCCCTGTAATGTCTTGTATCTTTTGCAATCTATAGTTTAAACTATTCCTATGAATATGAAGAGATTCTGCCACTAAATTTATTTCACCATTTAAATTTATATATTTATCTAATGTATTTATTAGATCAGACCCCGCTCCCTCCTCTATAAGTTTTAGTATAGGCTCTAATATCTCTTTAGTATCTCCACCTTCATATATCCTATGAATAAGCACAAATTCCTTATAATTGTAAACATATTGATTAGGTTTGAGCCTTTCACCAAGCTCAATGGATTTAAATGCTTGCTTTACAGACAAACCAACTATGTCTTGTTTAAATCCAATACCTATATAAACATTGTCTATTAAAGATGATATTCCTTCAATTAATTTTTCCATATTGTTGCTAAATTTTATAAACATTACACAGGTTTGGGGATTAAGTCTTATTAAATATTCATCTTTTGATATCTTAATCCTTAACTTATCAAATTTAGGACTTATTACTGAATCTATAGACTTTACAATTACAGCTACCCTTTCTATATTAAGATTTATATTTAATACCTTAGCCCTTTCTTTAAATACTAAATCATACTCTTGATTTAAATAAGCCCATTGGTGTAGAAATTCATCCTTCAATCTTTCTTCCATTCTTTTTTCCTTGAAAGTATATTCCTGACTTATTAAAAGCTCTGCAGTTATCTTTACAAGCTCTGCAAAAGGCCCCACAACCTTTGGATTACCACTTATTCCAATAACACCCACTATCTCATTGTTATAATATATAGGCATATTAACTCCAGGTTTAGCTCCACCCGAAGAGTTATAAACTTCTATTAGTATTCCTCTTTCTATAGCTTCAAAAGCTCCCCTATGCACCTTACCCACCCTTAGGCTGTCTCCACTAGCTATAATAACACCTCTATGATCCATAATATTTACATTGTAAGGTATAACCTTCATCATTCTATCTACTATCTGTTGGGCGAAATTATAAGTTAACATAATACTTCCTCCTTTCCTAAATATTAATTCTTTCTATTTCTTTTATATTATATCCACTTATTAAAAAACTTTTAATAACCATTGCAATTTTCAAAATTTTTATAATAAGCCACTCCATCCTTTTTAACTGCTCATCACTTAAAATTAGGAACCTTTTTCTATCTTCTTTTAATACATCCTATTCTTTCATAAGATCATTAAACATGACAAGAGAAAATAAAGGCGTCTTTAATTGATGCGATATATCTATAACTTTTACAAGTTTCATGTTACTCTCTCCTTT